>DASTWV010000036.1 GCA_035765775.1 Actinomycetota bacterium
GAACCTGAGCTACACCGACACCGCCCCCCTGCCCGCCGGCATGGCGGGCGTCGAGTCCTGGGACGACGGGGCGGGCTGGGCCATCGACCACTTCTCGGCGGGCAACCTCTCGGCGGCGCCCTCGGCCCCGGTGTTCACCGCGGACAGCCCGCCGGCGACCGCCTCCCTCGGCGTGCCCTACACCTACACCTTCGCCGCCAGCGGGAACCCCTCGCCCAGCTTTGCCGTCGCCAGCGGGTCACTGCCCGCCGGGTTCTCGCTCAGTGCCGCCGGCGTGCTCTCCGGCACCCCGACCGTGACCGGCACCGCCACGTTCTCGGTGTCGGCCGCCAACTCGGCGGGAACCACAACCGCAGGGCCCCTGTCGATCACGGTGTCCAACACCACCGTCCCGCCAACGTTCACCGCCGACACCCCGCCCACCAGCGCGACAGCCGGCACCGCCTACTCGTACACCTTCGCCGCTTCCGGCACCCCCGCACCCACCTTCAGCGTCGCCAGCGGGTCACTGCCCGCCGGGCTCTCGCTGAGCGCCGCCGGCGTGCTCTCCGGCACCCCGAGCACCGCCGGCTCCTCCACCTTCACGGTCCGGGCGTCCAACTCGGCGGGCAGCGTGACGTCGCCCAACATCACCGTGACGGTCGCGGCCGCCGCCACGCCGCCCAGGTTCACGGCGGCCTCGCCCCCGTCCAGCGGGGTCGTCGGGACGCCCTACTCCTACACCTTCACCGCCAGCGGCACCCCCGCCCCGACGTTCTCGGTGTTCTCGGGCTCGCTGCCGGCGGGGCTCAGCCTGTCGTCCGGCGGCGTGCTCGCCGGCACCCCCCAGGCGGCCGGGACATTCGCCTTCCGGGTGCGGGCCTCCAACTCGGCCGGGAACGCCACCACCGGCTCGCTCAGCATCCTGGTGACCTCCGACCAGGTGCCCCCCGCCTTCACATCGGCCAGTCCCCCGGGTTCGGCCACCGTCGGTGCGCCGTATTCCTACACCTTCGCCGCCAGCGGCACCCCGCCGCCCACGTTCTCGATCGCCAGCGGCGCCCTGCCGCCCGGCCTGACCCTGGACCCGACCGGCGTGCTGTCGGGCACCCCCACGGGCACCGGGTCGTACAGCTACCGGGTCCAGGCATCCAACTCGGCGGGCAGCGTCACCAGCGGCACCTTCAGCATCAGCGTATTCCCGGCGCCGGCCATCGCGATGGCCGCCGGGAGCATCTTCGCGGCCGCCGGCTAGACCCGGTCAGGCACCGGGCGCCAGTCCCTGGGCGAAGCGCAGCACCCCGTCGGGGTCGTAGCGGCGCACCACCGACTGCAACCGGGCGAGGTTGTCCCCGTAGTACGCCTCCTGCCAGCCCCCGAGTTCCGGGTCGATGTAGTTGACGTAGGCGCCGGAGCCGACGAGCGGCGCCAGGCCGTCCCGGACCGCCCCCACCGCCTGCCGGGTGCTCTGGGCGGCGGCCGCCGTCGTCCCGGCGTAGATCTGCATGGTGGCGACCGCGCGACGGTGCGGGAAGGCGGTGTCACCGGGCGCGACCTGCGCCACCGCCCCACCCAGGGCGTCGACGATGAGGTCGATGCCGCTGCGGCCGGCGAGGAGCGCCACGACGGCCCCGGGGTCGGCGGGCGCGGTGGCCATGACCCGCGAGGAGGCGACGAAGGTCTCCCGGACGAGCGTGCCCGCCCCGCTCCCCGCCAGGTGGCAGGTCGCCAGCTGCGAGCACCCGGCGAAGTAGAGCATCGCCTGCAGGTAGCTCTTGGACGTGACCGACTGCTGGGTGGGGGCCGTCCCGGTGCGCCGGTTGAGGTCGGCGAGCGCACTGGTCAGGGCGGAGGTGGAGTCGGTCGATGTCCCGTTGATCCGGACCGTGGGCGGGCTGCCGGCGGACAGGATGCAGTTGGACCACAGCGTCGCCGGGGCCTGCTCGATCCACGCCAGCCACCCGGCGAGCACCGCCGCCGCCGAACCGGCCGGGTAGCGGGCGGCGAACACAGCGAGTTGGGGCGCGGGCAGCGTCGAGAAGCTGAACGAGGTCACGATGCCGCCGTTGCCCCCACCCCCGCCCCGCAGCGCCCAGAAGAGGTCGGGCTCGGAGGCGGCCGAGGCGGTGCGGACCGCCCCGTCCGGCGTGACCACGGTGGCGCTCACCAGGCGGTCGGCCGTGAGGCCGTACTGGCGGGCGAGGACGCCGACCCCGCCGCCCAGCGTGAGTCCGGCGATGCCCACCGTGGGGCAGGACCCACCGGGCAGGCAGCGCCCGGCGGCGGCCAGGGCGCCGTAGACGTCGATGAGGCGCGCCCCGGCCCCGACCGTGGCGGTGCCGTCGGCGTGGACATCGACGGCCGCCATCGGGGCCAGGTCCACCACGAGGCCGCCGGGCGGCGCCGAGTACCCGGCGTAGCTGTGCCCGCCGCTGCGGGCGGCGACCGGCATCCGGGCCCCCGAGGCGGTGGCAAGGCAGGCCTGGACATCCGACGGGCTGGCACACGCCGCCACCGCGGCGGGCTGGTGGGCGTCGAACAGCGGGTTGTAGCCCCGGGCGGCGGCGGCGTACCCCGGGTCGCCGGTCAGGGTGAGGGTCCCGTGCAAGCGGCTCCGGAGGGCGGCCCAGTCGGGCGGGCCCGGGCTGGCCGGCGTCGCCGCGGGCGGGGTGACGCCCGGCCCGGGTGGGGTCGCCGTGGGCGGGAAGCCCCGCCGCTGCGCCGTGCCCGAACACGCCGCCAGCGTGGCCGCCGCCGCACCCACGCCGAGGTCCCGGAGGAACTGGCGGCGGCTGAGCTGGTGCACGGGCCGATCATCGCCCAATTGCGCCGCCGGCATCGGGAGGTGCCGGGCGAGATACCATCCCCCGGTGCGGGTCGAGTATGCGTTTGTCGCCGAGAGCGCCGATGTCCAGTCCGGGCTCTTCTACGTGGTGCGGGGCGGCACCGACATCTGGTCCCCGCCCGCAGGCTCGTCCTTCCCCGTCCCGATCGGCCCCATGTCCTTCGTGGTGCGCCTCGTGGGCGACCCGGTGGAGGTGGGCACCGAGATCCCGGTGTCGTTCACCGTGGTGGATGCCGACGGCCGCCCGACGGGCGTCGACGGCACGGGAACCATCCGGGTGGCCGCCCACGCCGTGGACCGGACTCGCAGCGGGGCGGCGCTGCTGCACTTCCGGCTGGGCTTCTCGATCCCGGCCCCGGGGGCCTACTTCTTCGAGCTGCACTCGGCGAACGAGCGCCTGTGCCAGGTGCCGTTCTGGGTGCTGCCCGGGCCGCCGCCACCGACGGCCTGAGGCCGGCCCGCACCCGATTCGACCGAAGTTGAACTCTCTGAGGGCCCAGGACCGTAGAACCACTCGACACACTCACAGACTGCACAGCGGAAGCGCTAGCCGGTTGAATTTGCCCCATCCCACTCCCACCCGCCGGCACCGTACCCACCGGGCTCATTGCTTCACGAGGGTGTTGACATTGACGTGCGGCCACATGATGAGGGACCCGGGCGGGCCGCCGAAGGTGGGGAGGAAATCGATGTCGGTCTGCTGCGAGTACTGCAGCTGGGCGAACTCCTGGCCGGTGGCATCCCGTACCGTTTCGATCCAGTACGTGCACGCGAACTTGGTGGCGTTGGCGTTGGCCTGGACGAAGGGGATATTGAGGACGCCGCCCCCCTCGTTGGCCGTCGAGACCGAGAGGGTGGTGGTGGACACCACCGTTTGGCCCTCGACCGTCGTGCGCAGGGTGGCGTTGGCGTCGTCGGTGGCGAAGCCCGTTGGCGGTTTGCCGTACGGGTCGGTGTAACCCAACTGGACGTCTGGTCCGGGTTCCGGTATCGCGTTGAGAACCGGAATGCTCGGGGGCCCGGCTGCGGTCGAGGATCCCCCGATCGCAAGCAGCACGTCGCCATGGGGGATGGACGCCTGGCGGGCCACGGTGCCCCGGCCGTCGAGCAGCAACCACATCCCGTTCTCCAGATGCAGCGGCGAGTTGGTCTCGGCGTCCGTGATCCGCATGCTGTAGTGAAGGCCGGTCAGGAAGATGTCGCCCTTCGGCCCGCCCCGGTCCGGCACGGGGGCGCCCAGTTCGGCGAAGGTCACGACCTCGATGTAGGGACGGATGATGAGCTGGAAGGACTCCTTCTCGCCCGGCGTGCCCGATGGGACAGCGATGAGCTCCCAGCCGTGACTTCCCATCCAGGTGCCGACGAGATTGGCGAGCGGCCCGAGCCCGGCGACGGCTTCTGCGGCCGGGCGGCCCAGCCTCGTGAGGCCGATGGGCGCGGTGAGAGGGGTTGCCGTTTCTGCCATATCGACTCCTTCCACGCGGGGCGCGCGGGTGTGAACGTCGTGATATGCGGAGCGCTGCCTACGGCACTCAAGCTACTAAGCAAGCCTGCTCGGGACATCCCCCAAGAGTGCCAAGCCGAACTACCCGGCTGGGGGATAATCGCCAGAAGCCCCTGAGCGCGGCCTCTTCGACCGATGTTGAATTCTGTGAGTGCCCAGGACCGTGGACAGGGTGTCGCAAAATCGAGGCCTCAAACTAGCAATCGCGAAATCCAACACCTTCCCCCGGAAGTGTGCGCGAATGGGGGCATGGCCAAACACTATGTCTCCACGGATCGCATGACCCCGTTCCTCATGCCGCCCAGCCT
>DASTWV010000037.1 GCA_035765775.1 Actinomycetota bacterium
GTCGCTCCGCATCCCCCTCTGGTTGTTCCTCGCCACCCCGAGCGACCGCCTGCGCGACCGGGCCGGGCGGCTGGCCTCGGCGATCTCGTCACTGGGCGTCGCAGCCGAGGCGGCGGACTCCTCGGCGCAGGTCGGCGGCGGGAGCGTGCCGGCGGAGCCCCTGCCGTCGTCGGCAGTCCGGCTCACGCCCCCCTTCCCCGGCCCCTTCCCCGGCGAGTCGGACCTGGCACGCGGCCTGCGGGCGGGCGACCCGCCCGTCGTGGCCCGCCTCCACCGAGGTGCGCTGCTGCTGGACCTCCGCGCCGTCCCCGAGGCCGACGACCCCCTTCTGCTCGACGCCGTGCGCCGCCTCGTCCGGCCCTAATACTACTTTGTCAGTTAGGCAGGTGCCCGCTCTGGCACGCTCCTGAGCTCACGCGACAACAACTCCTTGGCCGCTTCGAGCCGGAGCCAGTCGCACACCTGGCGATGCACCTCCGGCAGGGACGCACGACGTCGGTCCGGCCGAGGGGGAAAAAGCCCGCCGCGGGCGTCCCGGGCGGGCGCGCTCCTGACGCTGCGGCCACTCGCGCCAGACCAGGAAGCTGTACGCCAGCATCACGCTCGCCGCGTGCCGGTGGAAGCCCGACCACAGCCGCCCCTGGTACTGATCCCAGCCCAGCAACCCCTTCGCTTCCTCGTGATACTGCTCCACCCAGTGCCGCCGGTGGGCATACTCCACCATCGTCTCCAGCGCCGTGTGCGGGCCGAAGTCGCTCCAGAAGTAGCGCCGCTTCCCGTCGGCGCTATCCTCCCCGATCAGCCAGCCGATCCGCCGCGTGCCGTCCCCCCGCACCCGCCAGCCGCGGGCCGCCACGAAGCGTGCGCCCAGCCAGCCCTTGCTGCCTTCGCGCCAGTGGATGGTCCGCCACGATCGCTGGCCCTGGGCGGCGACCGCCGCGTCGGCCCGTTGGGGGGCCGCCTCCCGCTCCACGGCCACGGCAAAGTCGCAGCGGACGGCGACCACGTGACGCTCCTTGCGGATGTCCAGACCATCCAGGAAGTTGGGGTTGTCGCCATAGTCGGCGTCGGCCGTCACGCAGGCGTGCGGGATGCCCAGGGCGCGGGCCTGGTCGAGCAAGGCCAGGGCGATCGCGGGCTTGGTCTGGAAGGTCACCTCCTCGGGGACGTGGGCCTTGGCCCGGCGGACGGGATCGTCGGCCCACGGCTGGGGCAGATAGAGTCGCATCGCCACGGGCCAGGCCACGGTCTTCTCGGCGTAGTGGCAGTTGACGCTGATCTGACAGTTGCCGCGCTTGCCGAGGGTGCCGGAGTACTGGCGCTGGACGCCCACGGAGCACTTACCTTGCTTGGCGAAGCCGGTGTCGTCGAAGATCAGGACGGCATCGCCCTCGGTGGGCAGGGAGAGCATCCGCCGGACCCGTTGGCCGTTGAGGTCGTCTTGGTCCCAGACCATCTCGGTGAGCAGGCCCTGGAGGCGCTGCTCGGAGGTGCCGGGGACGACCTGGGCGATGGTGTCGCAATTCTTGTTGGGCTGCTCGGTCAAGAGGCCGGTGAGGTAGCGTTCCAGTGCGGCGGGGCCCTCGCTGCGAGCGAAGTGGACGTGGAACGGTTCCAGGAACCGGGCCAGTTCCGGCAGCGCCTTCGTGGGTGCTTGCAGGACGCGCATGATGGGGTTCCTCCTCCTATTCTATGCAGGAGCTCCCATCCCACAAAGCAGTACTAACTGACATAGGAGTTACGCAGTAGCGGGCATCCGGTATCGGGGGCAGGTTCGGTAGGCGCGGACGGCCTCGCGGACGAGTGCGGCCTTGGCCTCGTACCAACTGACCCCCGTGGCATAGAAGTTCCACGACAGGCGGGCGAAGGCCCGGATCGCCATCCCGACGTGGTTCCGCTGCGCCCGGGCCGACCGCGCCTGGCAGCGCTCGACGTTGCAGCATTGCTTCAGCGCCCGGTGGTATTCCTCCACCGCCCAGATCCGCTCGGCCAGCTCCTGCCGGCCCAGTTCGTCCATCCCCAGCTCGTTGGTCGCCCAGTATTCAACGTCCCCGTCTCGGGAGACCGCCTTGAACACGCGGAGCGGGCCGAACCCTTCGAGATGGACGACCCGCCCCCCCGGCCCGATCGCCGCCTGCGAGACCGGCCGGTAGCCGCCGCGATCGACGTCGACCCGGCGGTTGCTCTTGAGCTGCGTCAGGAACGTCCAGCCCCGGTCGCGCACCCGCCTGAGGTTCTCCAGGCTGGCGTACCAGCTGTCGAAGAGCACGGCGCGCGGGCGGAAGCCGCGGCGGGCCGCCTCGGCGAGCATGGCGGCGAAGTGGTCGTTCTTGGTCAGGCCGTCGTTGGGCGCGTCGTAGAGCCGGTAGTCGAGCGGCAGGACGCGGTCGCCGTCGGACCAGACCAGGCTGATGAGGTTGATGCCCCAGACCACCTTGCGGTGCTTGCCCGACCAGTGGCGGTGGACCGGCTCGATCTTCCTGGCGTAGAGCTTGTCGAGGGTGGAGTCGTCGAAGATCAGGACGCCCTGGTCCTTCTCGAGAAGGGGCTCGACCTCGCGCCAGAGCGTCTCGGGGTCGGGCTCGAGGCGGTGGAGTAGGCGGGTATAGGCGTCGTGGGCGGGCGGGTCGGGCCCCGCCGGCCCGCTCCGCGCCGCCTCGCAGCAGCTGGCGACGCGGGGCGTGGCGATCAGGAAGTCGATGTAGTCCTCGTCGCAGCATTTGGCTCGGCTCATGGCCCGATCGTAGGGATCAGGCCCGGGTGGCGCAACCTGTGCCGATGTCTACTACTGCGTAACTCCTATTACAGTAGAATTACCACCGCACCGAGAAAAGCTTCCCAGCCTGTTGAAGAAGTTCTTGATTTACCTTGGGTTTCCGATTGCTTAAACGCGTAATATATTGTAATGGGGATTGCGTGGTGTGCCTGTTCAGCGAGTCGTCTCATTGCTTGAGACATGCCTCTCAAGAAGAATGCTTCCGCCCTCTCCTTATTTCCATGGCGGAAGGGAGTGGCAACTAACCCTGAAACAAGCGTAATGTGATC
>DASTWV010000038.1 GCA_035765775.1 Actinomycetota bacterium
TGTGCCTCTGCGGCCTCCAGCACCATCCGGATCGCCCGCTCCTTCATCTCCGGCGGGTACTGCCGTAGGGGGTTCTTTGATCTGGTCATTGCTCCATCCTTTCAAAGCGATGGAGTGTCCATCAGACCCAGGGCGGTTCAGTGGCGGGCTACACCTGGGCCTTCGACCACACGCCCACCGGCGATCCCGGGGAGGGCACGCCCTCGGGCGTCACCCAGACCATGCAGGCGGTGAGCGCCGGGGTGTGGTACCTGCACGTCCGGGCTGAGGACACCGCCGGGGGGTGGAGCGACATCGCCACCGCCCAGTTCGACATCGCCCCGGCGGCCTGCACCACCTGCACGGCGGCCAGCGTCGACGGCGCCGGGCTCAAGTCCTTCCACCCCTACCAGTCCTTCGCCCTGGGCGGCCCCTCCACCGCGTATGCCGACCTCGCCAATGGCAACCTGGTGGTGCAGACCACGCCGCTGTCCCTGCCCGGCATGGGCCTCAACCTGATCCTGCAGGCGACCTACAACCTGGACCGGGACCCGAACACCCCCGGGGCCACCGACACGATCACCGCCGGGGCGCTCGGGCCGGGCTGGACGCTGGCGGTCTCCGAGGGAGCCGACGCCAGCGCCGGCATGCTGGACGCCCCCGACATGGCCGATGTCGGCCACGCCCTGACGTCGGAGGCGACCAACTCCTTCGACTTCTACGACGCCTCGGGCACCCACCAGGTCTTCTTCCAGGACGCCGCCGGCTGGCACTCCCCGCCCGGGATCAACCTGACGATGTCCTCGGGCAGCGACGGCTTCGGTCCCTTCTACCGGCTGGTGCGCCCCGACGGGGTGGTCTACGAGTACCGGGAGGTCCAGGGCACCGGCTTCCGTCTGTCGTCGGTCTCGGACCTGAAGGGCGACGACCTGGTGTTCAGCTACGCCCCGGCCATCGGCTTCCCGTCCGGCCAGCTGACCGCGGTAAGCGAGACCACGGGCGGGCAGTCCCGCACCCTCAGTTTCTTCTGGTCGCCGACCAGCGTGACCCGGGCGGTGTTGACTGTGGGCTCCCAGAGCGAGGAAACCGACTTCGGCTACGACGGCTCCGGCCGCCTGACCGGGACCACCCAGGCCGCCGGCTCCCCCGACGCGGCGACCACCGGCTTTGGCTACACCGCGGCGGGGCTGTCCTCGGTCACCGACCCAAACGGCCACGTGAGCACCTTCAACGTCTCCTCCGGCAGGCTCACGCAGTTCTCCGACCGGGCCGCCCAGCCCTGGGGCATCGCTTATGGCGGAGCGGGCTGTTCCGGGGTGGCCCAGTCGGCGTCCGCCACCTGCGTCACCCAGCCCGGGGTGGCCACCCCCACGGTCTACAGCCTCTCGGCGGCCGGCAACATGGTGGGCTCCCAGGACGCCGGCGACACCGACGCCAGCGGCCATGCCCGCAGGAACCTCACCACCTACGGCTGGTCGGCCAACCGGCTGGTGACGATGACCGACGCCGCCGCCGACGCGACCGCCTACGCCTACAACGGTTTCGGGCAGGTGACCCAGGCGGTGCATGCCGGGGCCGGGCCGACCCTCACGACCACCGTCTCCTACCAGCAGGTGACCCCGACGGACAGCACGCAGGTCTCCTGGCTCGGCCTCATCCCGCTCAGTGAGTCCGGCTTCACCGTGAGCGGCGTCTCCGAGCTCACCGCCTCGACCTCGGGGGTGGGCACCCCGGCGCCGCGCAGGCAGAGCTTCGCCTACAACGGTGATGCCACCCTGGCCTCGGCGACGGACCCGACCGGGGTGACGACGACGTTCTCCTACGCCACCACCACGGTCGGGGACCCGCTCTCCTCGGTCACCGATCCCGACCACAACACGACGCACTACGCCAACTACGACGCCTCCGGCCAGCCGGGCATGATCACCGACGCCACCGGGACGGTGACCACCCTGGGCTACGACTTCCTGGGCGATCTCACCACCTCGACCAACGTGCCGCTCAACCTCACGACCCGCCACGCCTACGATCTGCGGCGCAACCAGGTTTCGGTCACCGACCCGGCGGGCGACACCACCCTGTCGTGCTACGACCGCAACGACAACCTGACCGCCACGGTGGCGCCGCTGTCCGCACCGGGCACCACCTGCTCGTCACCACTGGTGGCGGGGACCGGCGCCGGCTCCAGCGGCTCGGTGGCGGTCACGGTCTACGACCCCCGGGACCTGGTGTCCGCCACGGTCACCAACGCCGATGGGGCCATCCGCAAGAGCGTCTACTCCTACTTCGGAAACGGCCAGCTCTCCGGCATCGTCGAGCCCCGCAGCTTCAGCCCGACCACCGGAGCGCCGGTGTCGGCGGTGCAGCAGGTGACCTACGCCCGCTACCCCGACAACCGCCCGATGTCGATGACCGACGAGGTGGGGGCGACGACGGCGGAGACCTACACCCCCGACGGCCGCATCGCCACCGTCACCGAGCCCCCGGACTCGGGGGGCCAGCGGGCGGTCACCTCGTACGCCTACAACTGGTGGGGGGAGCCGACATCCACCATGGTCTCGGGGCACGCCGCCCCGACGCTGGACTCCTACGACGTCTTCGGCGAGAAGACCAACGAGACCAACCCCGCCGGCGCCTCGGTGACGACCACCTACGACGCCGACGGCCGGGTGGTGACCCAGACCGAGCCGGTCAACGGCAACACGACGCCGACCGCCACCGTCGTCGACACCTACGACCCCGCCGGCAACCTGAAGACGCTGACCCAGCCCACCGGCTCGGGGGGCTCCACCACGGTCACCTACACCTACAGCCCGCTCAACCAGCTCTCCTCCGAGACCGACCCGGGCGATGCCCTGCACCTGACCTCGTTCCTCTACGACCCCGCCGGCCGCCAGACGCTGCGGACCGACACTTACAACGGCGGCCCCGCCCTGCGCGCCACGGGCTTCGCCTACGACCCGGCCGGGCGGCTCACCACCGAGACCGCCACCGGGGCGGGCCTGACGACGGTGGTGGGCAGCTTCGCCTACGACGCCGACTCCAATGTCATCTCCACCGCCACCACCGATGGCGGGGCGTCCGCCCCCAACGTCTCGGCGCTGCGCATGGCCTACGACTCGGCGGGCGAGCTGAAGGCCGTGACCGAGACCGACTGGTCGCCGACCGCCACCGCGGTCACCAAGGCCTCGGCGTACGCCTACGACCAGGACGGGCAGGCGACCTCGGCCACCACCGACGCCCTGGCGGCTTCGCATGCCTACAACCTGGACGGCACCGAGGCGACGACCTCGGCTCCGGGCTACGGCTCCGTGGGCTCGTTCTACTACCCGAACGGCTCCCTGGCGACACAGACCATGGCGGGCGGGGTGCTCGCCACCCAGGCCTATGACGCCGCCGGGCGCCTGGCCTCCCGGGCGGTGACCGGCCCGGGTGGGGCGGCATTGTCCTCCTGGAGCGCCATCGCCTACGACGGCGCCGACCGGGCTACCGCCATGGCGGTGTCCAGCGCCCAGCCCGGGGGCAGCTCCGGTGCCTGGACCGCCGGGTTCGGCTACACCCCCGCCGGCTTCCTGTCGACCGCCCAGGGGCCGACCGATGCCGCCCCGGTGGCCTACCTACCCGACGACGCCGGCAACGACCGCTCGACGCCGTCGTCGACCCTGAGCTACTCGGCCAACCGGCTGACGCAGACCGTGAGCGTCCCCACCGGGACGGTGACGACCTACGGCTACGACCATCTGGGCGAGCAGACCACCCAGACCACGGGCTCGTCGGTCACCACCACGGTCTACGACGCCGCCGGGCACCCGGAGAAGGTCACCTCGCCCGACGGCTCCTGGGTGGCCTACGCCTACGACATCGCCGGGCGGCTGATCTCCCGCCAGGACTCTGCCAGCCCCGCCGAGCTCGACTTCTACGGCGGGGCCGGCTCGCAGCTGGTGGAGGCCACCGGCGTCTCGGGCACCGCCACCGCCGCCTACCTGCTCGACTCCTCGGGCAGCCCGGTTGCCCAGCAGACCACCGCCAACGGGCCGGGGACCTGGTCGAGCTTCGTCACCGATCCCCACGACAACGACGCCGCCCTGGTGGACACCTCCGGGCACGTGGTGGCGGCCTACGCCTACGACGTGCTCGGCAACCTGGTCTCCCAGACCGCCGCCTCGGGGAGCTCGTCGACGTGGGCATCCCGGCTCAAGTTCCAGATGGCGCCTGAGGACCCCAAACTCGGGGTCTACACCCTGGGGCCGCGCCTGCTCGACCCGACCGTGGGCCGGTTCACATCGGCCGACAACTGGGTGGCCTCAGAAGCCGACCTGGCCCTGCAGACCGACCCGTTGACTGGCAACCGGTACCTGTACGCCGGGGCCAACCCGGCCGGGATGATCGACAACGGGTACGGGTTCTGCCTGCTTGGCCACGTCCACGGCAACCCGAATGGCCCCTGCGTCGGGAGCCACGAAGCGAAGAAGGCCATCAGCATCATCTCGGCCTCATCGCCTGTGCAGCTGCCCACCTCGCGGCACGCGGTCATCCAGGACCTGAACACCGCGTTCAACCCTCTGGGGGCAACATCGCTTGCCATTGACCAAGGCGTAGCCCACGACGTCGCCTCGACCTTTCACGAATGCACTATCGAGGCCTGGGTGCACTGCGGCATTGGGATCGGCAACCTCGGTCTGCAGGCTGCCACAGGCGGCGACCTGACGGAGGCTGAGGGCGCCTTCGCCGCGGTAGATGAGGGTGAGGCGGCGTTTGCCGCAGAGGCTCAAAGCGAGCTCCCGTCCGTCATCTATCGGGAAGGGACGCCGCGGCCAGGCAACCTGACGCCGAGAGCCGTCGATGACGGCGCGCTGTCGTTCCGCGACAGCCTCTCAAATCCCATTGGGTCGGCGGAGAGGCCGGTCTTCCGGCCGGGCGAGCCGTACATCGGCATCGATCCATCCCGTCTTCCTCCGGGCTCGGTCGTCGTCGACAACGTGCCGCCGGGCCACGTCTCCGTGACCGGTGTAACCGTTGAGGAGTACCTTGGGGCGCTGATCGAGCGGGGCAGGTTCCCGAAGTGAGCGTCGCAGCCGAACGGGTGATCTCGCTGCTAGCCGAGTTGACTCGACTCTTGAGCGACTTCGCAGCCGAGCTAGGGCGCGAGTCGTCCGTGCGCTCATCGACTGCGGCGGTGACACCCCGGACGTACGGGACCAGAGACCGGGTCGAGTGCTACGTCGACGCCGAACTAGCGAGCGGTCACGCGGTCGGGTGTTGGCTGGAGTTCCGTTTTGAGGACGGCTCATGGATCGTCGAATCGAGCATCCGGGTCAACGGAGACGAAGGTGAAGACGAACTGCTTGGGCTTCCAACCCGCTACGCCGTCGATGATGAAGAACTCGTAGCCGAGGTGCGCGGGGCTGCCGTCGCGCTCATCGGCGCGGTGCGACAACTTGACTTCTCCGAACTATGACCCGGCGCCGCGCAACAGCGGGAGCATGTGCCTTGCTGTTCTTCGTCGTCTTCGCCCAGCTGGCTTCAGCCCGCGACGCACTGGATCTCCAGCGGCCCACAGGCGCCGTACGACGTCTCTCCGAAAGACGCGTGGGTACGTGTCAGACGTTTCTTGGCGCCCCCCGACCATCCGAGCCCCCTCGCACGTCTCGGCGGCCGGCCTGGCCTCCCCCCTCGTCAGCCGGGCACGTTATCTATGCGACGAGCGGTGAGTTCACCCAGCCTCATCCGTATCGCTTTACGAACTCGTTGAGGATCGCCGTGCACATCTCGTGCTGGGCCGCCGGCAGGGTGCAGGTCTCTGCCAGGCCTATGCCCGAGGCATCGGGCGGGTTGGCTGTGTGGAGGATCACCACCCCGTTGGCCGGGTCAGTCCCGCCGGAGGGGGCTCCGTAGCCCGCGGTACCGGGCGGGTCCTCGAACCCGATCGTCGTCGCTGAGATCGGTGTGTGAATCTCCGTCGGCGGGCTGGCCTTCGTGCACGGGACGCCGAGCGCTGAGGCGTCGACCGGATCGGAGAAGATCGGGCACACCAGCCCCAACCGGCAGCCCAGGCAGGCGCTGGATTCCGAAGACGACACTGCCTCGCGGGGATCCGCCTGGTAGCCCACAGGCTCTGGATCGACCGACGACGTCGGCGGCACCGCAATGATCGTGCCGCTGCCGTCGGCGCCCAGTGCCGCCCGGCACAGCCAGCCCCGGGGCGCGATGACCGTCTGGATCCCGGCTCCGTCCGTGTAGGCAGCGAGGCTTGCAGCCTGGGCCGCCGGGATATTCGTCCCCAGGGTCTTGACCGGCGCCCAGACCTGGGGATGGTCGATCCCGAACGACTCGGGGCACACCACGTTGGGCAGCACGGTGGACCCGGTGGCGGCGGGAGTACCGGACACGATGACGAACGCGCTCGTCGGCAGCGCGGAGGGGAAGGGTTCGGGGGAATGCCCCGGAGACACCGCCGGTGTCGCAGAGGGGGAGGGCGCCGGGGAGGCGGCCACGGAGGCCGACGCCCACGCCGGCACGGAAGGCGATGGGCTCGGCCGCGCCGAAGGCGGGGCCTTCGAAGAGCACGCCGTCAGCAGGACCGCCAGCGCCCCAAAGCCGAAGAGCATCCGCCGCCGCCGGTCCATGCCGGACACAGTGTGCACCCGCCGCACGCGCCCGTACAAGGAAATCGAGCAGTCAATTCCTGGTAAATCCTGGTGATCCCCAGCCGCGCCAAACATGAACCCTGCCCGGGCGTGCCGACCGGATCCCTTCCCCGCTCTCGGCCGCCCGAAACCTTGCCTCCCAAGCAATCAGCAACAAAGGGCCGTCATACTTTCGCGGCCGAAACCAAGCACGCACACAGGCGGATACCAGGAGGGGGGAACCATGAGCACGGTGGAGATGGTGGGTACTGACGCCTTTCACGCTGAGCTTCTGGCGGCCCTCCGGGACGCGCGCGCCGGGAACCAGTCTGTCCATCTCAACGGCAACCGCACCGGCATCGAGGGCGAGATCGTGGCGGCCCTGAACGACCTTGTTGCCCACAACGCCGGCCTCACCCGGGAGCTGCAGCGGGTGGCCAAGGTGGTCGGCCGGGACGGGCGCATGACCGAGCGGGTGCGCACGAGCGCCTCCGGCGAGGGCTGGGGGACGGCGGTCGATGCGGTCAACTCGCTGATCGACGACCTCGTGCGCCCGACGACCGAGGTCGCCCGGGTCATCTCGGCGGTGGCCGAGGGAGACCTCAGCCAGAAGATGGCCCTCACCATCGAGGGGCGGCCGGTCAAGGGCGAGTACCAGCGCATCGGCCACGTCGTGAACTCGATGGTGGACCAGCTCTCCTCGTTCTCCTCCGAGGTGAGCCGGGTAGCCCGGGAGGTGGGCACCGAGGGCAAGCTCGGCGGGCAGGCCACCGTGGAGGGTGTGTCGGGCTCCTGGCAGGACCTGACCCAGCGGGTGAACCTCATGGCCTCCAACCTGACCGACCAGGTGCGCAACATCGCCCTCGTCACCACCGCGGTGGCCAACGGCGACCTCTCCAAGAAGATCACTGTCGACGCCGCCGGCGAGGTGGCCGAGCTGAAGGAGACGGTCAACACCATGGTGGACCAGCTGTCCTCCTTCGCCGACGAGGTCACCCGGGTGGCCCGGGAGGTGGGCACCGAGGGCCGCCTGGGCGGGCAGGCCGAGGTGGAGGGCGTCTCGGGCACCTGGAAGGACCTCACCGACTCGGTGAACGTCATGGCGTCCAACCTGACCTCGCAGGTGCGCAACATCGCCCAGGTGGCCACCGCCGTGGCCCGGGGCGACCTCAGCCAGAAGATCACCGTCGAGGCCAAGGGCGAGGTCGCCGCCCTGGCGGACACGATCAACTCGATGACCGACACGCTCGGCGCCTTCGCCATCGAGGTCACCCGGGTGGCCCGCGAGGTGGGCACCGAGGGCCGCCTGGGCGGGCAGGCCGAGGTGGAGGGCGTCTCGGGCACCTGGAAGGACCTCACCGACTCGGTGAATGTCATGGCGTCCAACCTGACGTCGCAGGTGCGCAACATCGCCCAGGTGACCACGGCCGTGGCACAGGGCGACCTCAGCCAGAAGATCACGGTGGACGCCAAGGGCGAGGTCGCCGCCCTCGCCGAGACCATCAACTTGATGACCGACACGCTGCGCGCCTTCGCCGACGAGGTCACCCGGGTGGCCCGCGAGGTGGGCACCGAGGGCCGCCTGGGCGGGCAGGCCGAGGTGGAGGGGGTCTCGGGCACCTGGAAGGACCTCACCGACAACGTCAACCAGCTGGCGGGCAACCTGACCAGCCAGGTGCGCAACATCGCCCAGGTGACGACGGCCGTGGCCCGGGGCGACCTCTCGCAGAAGATCACCGTCGAGGCCCAGGGCGAGGTGGCCGAGCTGAAGAACACCATCAACACGATGGTGGACCAGCTGTCCTCCTTCGCCGACGAGGTCACCCGGGTGGCCCGCGAGGTGGGCATCGAGGGCGAGCTGGGCGGCCAGGCGCACGTGAAGGGCGTCTCGGGCACCTGGAAAGACCTGACCGACAACGTGAACCAGCTGGCGGGCAACCTGACCAGCCAGGTGCGCAACATCGCCCAGGTGACGACGGCCGTGGCCCGGGGCGACCTCTCCCAGAAGATCACCGTCGAGGCCCAGGGCGAGGTGGCCGAGCTGAAGAACACCATCAACACGATGGTGGACCAGCTGTCCTCCTTCGCCGACGAGGTCACCCGGGTGGCCCGCGAGGTGGGCACCGAGGGCAAGCTCGGCGGCCAGGCCCGGGTGCCCGGGGTGGCGGGGACGTGGAAGGACCTCACCGACTCGGTGAACTTCATGGCCTCCAACCTGACCGACCAGGTGCGCGACATCGCCCGGGTGACCACCGCGGTGGCCACCGGCGACCTCTCCCAGAAGATCCTGGTCGAGGTGCGGGGCGAGATCGCCGAGCTGAAGCGGACGGTCAATACGATGGTGGACCAGCTCTCCGCCTTCGCCGACGAGGTCACCCGGGTGGCCCGCGAGGTGGGCACCGAGGGCAAGCTCGGCGGCCAGGCGCTCGTGCCCGGGGTGTCGGGGACCTGGAAGGACCTCACCGACAACGTGAACCAGCTGGCCGGCAACCTGACCGGCCAGGTGCGCAACATCGCCCAGGTGACCACGGCCGTCGCCCGGGGCGACCTCAGCCAGAAGATCACGGTGGAGGTGCAGGGCGAGGTGGCCGAGCTGAAGAACACCATCAACACGATGGTGGACCAGCTGCGGGCCTTCGCCGACGAGGTCACCCGGGTCGCCCGCGAGGTGGGTACCGAGGGCAAGCTCGGCGGCCAGGCGCTCGTTCCCGGGGTGTCGGGGACCTGGAAGGACCTCACCGACAACGTGAACCAGCTGGCCGGCAACCTGACCGGCCAGGTGCGCAACATCGCCCAGGTGACCACGGCCGTCGCCCGGGGCGAC
>DASTWV010000039.1 GCA_035765775.1 Actinomycetota bacterium
CTGGGCGGCATGAGGAACGGGGTCATGCGATCCGTGGAGACATAGTGTTTGGCCATGCCCCCATTCGCGCACACTTCCGGGGGAAGGTGTTGGATTTCGCGATTGCTAGTTTGAGGCCTCGATTTTGCGACACCCTGTATACGGGACTAGGCACTCACAGACTGCGTTAAGCTCGGTCACATCGCGCACGACAGGCCCCCGTCCGGCCTCAACCGGTTATGCGGCTCGCCCTCGCCCCCCGCCGATGAGTTTCCCGCTGGCCGCCGGTCACAACGGGTGGCATAGTGGGCAGCGCCCCAACGCGGCACCGAGGAGACCTGGTTGGCGGACATGGCGGGCGTCGGGATCGACACGGCCCCCGGTGATACCGGAGCCGTCGAGCTCCGCCTCGAGCAGTTCCGGCCCGAGCTGACCGGGTTCGCCTACCGGATGCTGGGCTCGGCCTTCGAGGCGGAGGATGCCGTCCAGGAGAGCCTGCTGCGGGCGTGGCGCAGCTTCGACCGCTTCGAGGGCCGCTCCGCCCTGCGCTCCTGGCTGTACAGCATCGCCACCAACGTGTGCCTGGACATGCTGAGCGGCGCCCAGCGCCGGGCGCGCCCGATGGACCTCGGCCCGTCGGGCACTGCCGACGGGCCGCTCAACCCACCCCTGGCGGAGACCACGTGGATCCTGCCCATCCCCGACGCCATGGTGGCGTCGCCCGGGTCGGACCCGGCCGCCGTCGTCGAGGCCCGGGAGAGCATCCGGCTGGCCTTCGTCGCCGCCATCCAGCACCTGCCGCCCCGCCAGCGGGCGGTGCTCATCCTGCGGGAGGTGCTGCGCTGGAAGGCGTCGGAGGTGGCCGAGTTGCTCGACACCTCGGTCGCCTCGGTCAACAGCGCCCTGCAGCGGGCCCGGGCCACCTTGTCCGGCCTCGACACCGACTCGGGCGAGGCCTTCGCGCCGATGGACCCCGACCAGCAGGCCCTCCTGTCCCGCTACGTCGACGCCTTCGAGCGCTACGACATGGAATCGCTGACCTCCCTGCTGCACGAGGACGCCACCTGGTGCATGCCCCCCTTCGACCTCTGGCTGCACACCCACGACGACATCGTGCGCTGGTGCCTCGGCACGGGGATCGGCTGCGAGGGCTCCCGCCTGGTACCGGTCATGGCCAACGGCTCGCCGGCGTTCGCCCAGTACAAGCCGGGCGAGGGCGGGGCGCTGGAGCCCTGGTCGATCCAGGTGCTGGATATCTCAGAGGGCAAGGTCGCCGGGGTCTGCTTCTTCCTCGCCCTCGACGAGCGGGTGTTCCCCCTCTTCGGGATGCCCCAGGAGTTCACTCCCGATCTGGCGCGCGGTCTCGATCCCGGGCCCGCCTGACACCGGCAGCACCTCCGCCAAGCCCATGAAGGCGATGAGGGCCCGGAGGTCCTCCCCGGCCTCCACCAGCACCACCTGGCGCCCCAGCCGCTTGGCGATGAGCTGGAGCCGGGCGAGGGCATCGATGATGGCGGCGTCCGCCGGGACACCGCACACGCGCACTGCGAGGGCCTCGGGCCCCGGGCGATCGGTCTGTGCCATCACCGAACAGACCGCCGGGCGCCACCAAACTCATCGATGAGTTCCGGCCCCTGCGCCGGTCTGCACCGGTACCGGACACCCGAGGAGGAACCATGCCCACGCTGACGTCGCCCGATGGAACCACGATTGCCTACGAATCGCGGGGCGATGGCCCTGCCCTCGTCCTCACGGTGGGGGCCTTCTGCGACCGGAACACGGTGGCACCCCTCGCCGCCCTCCTGGCGGACCGCTACCGCGTCTACACCTACGACCGGCGGGGCCGGGGCGGCAGCGGCGACACCCCGCCGTACGCAGTGGACCGGGAGGTGGAGGACCTCGCGGCCGTGATCGAAGCCAGCGGGGGGCCGGCGCCGGTCTACGGCCACTCATCGGGCGCCGCCCTGGCCCTGGAGGGGGCGCTGCACGGCCTGCCCATCACCGCTCTGGCGCTCTACGAGGCGCCCTACGTCGTGGGCGGCGTCACCCCGCCGCGGGACTACATCGAGCGCCTCACCGCCTTCGCCGAGGAGGGCCGGCGGACCGAGGCGGTGGAGTACTGGCTCACCTCGGTGGTCCGGGCTCCCGCCCCGGCCGTCCAGTACCTGCGCTCGTCACCCGGCTGGGCGGGCATGGAGGCCCTGGCGCACACGCTCGCCTACGACGGGGCGATCATGGGCGACCGCAGCTTCGGCGGCCCGCTGCCCGCCCAATGGGCCTCGATGACCCTGCCCACGCTGGTCCTGGGGGGTGCCAACAGCCCGCCGCCGCTCCAGCAGGCGGTGGAGGCCCTGGCGGCCCTGCTGCCCGCCGCCCGGCGGGAGGCCATCCCGGGCGCCGACCATGGCTGCCCGCCGGAGGTGCTGG
This sequence comes from Actinomycetota bacterium, assembly GCA_035765775.1. Classification (NCBI taxonomy): domain Bacteria; kingdom Bacillati; phylum Actinomycetota; species Actinomycetota bacterium. Next base: position 2,407 of record DASTWV010000039.1, read on the forward strand.
CGCCAATCCTGGCGAGGTTCTTCACCGAGGTGCTGCCCGGCACCTCTTCGTAGATCACCCGGGCGGGCGGTCAGGGCCGGGTGAAGGTGAGGTGCGTCACCCCGCTCGGCGTGCTGACGGCATCGACCTTGAACCGCTGCTCCAGGCCCTCCAGGCCGTCCCACAGGCGCTCACCCCGCCCGAGGACGATGGGCACGACCACGATGTGCAGGTGGTCGATGAGGTCGGCGGCGAGGAACTGCCGTACGGTGCCCGGCCCGCCGCCGATCCGCACGTCCAGGCCGCCGGCCGCCTCCCGGGCGGCAGCCAAGGCTTCCTCGGGCGACCCGTCGAAGAAGTGGAAGGTCGTCCCGCCCTCCATCTCGATGGACGGCCGGGGGTGATGCGTGAGCACGAACACCGGCGTGTGGAAGACCGGGTTGTCGCCCCACCAGCCCTTCCAGTTGTCGTCCTCCCAGGGGCCCCGCTGGGGGCCGAACTTGTTGCGGCCCATGATCTCGGCGCCGATGCCCGGGCCCCAGTTGCTGGCGAAGGCGTCGTCGGCGCCGGTCTCGCCACCGGGGTCGTCGTTCATCCGGTGGAAGGAGCGGGTGGCGAAGAACCACTCGACAAGGCGCCCGCCGGCATGGCCGAACGGAGCCTCGCGGGTCTGGCCCTCCCCAGCGCCGAAGCCATCGAGGGAGACCGAGAAGTTGTGCACCCGCACCAGTGACATGAGACCCCTTTGGTGTCGCCGCCCGCGCGGGCTGGCGCCGCGCACATTCTTACGTCTCGGACCCTGGGTGGTCAGGCAGCCGTCCGCCCGGCCTCTTCGCCAGCCGCGGCCCGGCGAACAGCAGCGCCTCCAAGTCCCGGCGCACATGCAGCACGTCCCGGCGGATGTGGCGTGCCACGCGGCGGCGGTCGTAGACGCAGTGGCCATCGGCCCGGCTGTCGGCGTTGGGTGCCACGCTGTCGGTGTGCGCCCACAACAGGTCGCGGCACCCGACGCTCACATGGAGAGCCTGGTTGGTGTCCGGCGAGTGCTCGCGCAGCGAGGTGAACCCCCCGTGGAGCATCCCACCCCCCCGGGTGTCCACGCAGAACCGGCCGGTGGCCACCAGGTCGGCCACAAAGCCCTCCCGGTCGTCCACGATCAGGGAGCCGGCGCTGCCATCGGGCTTCTGGAGGAACCAGCAGCGCACCCGGTCGGCGACCCCGAGGGCCTCGAGGCGGCGGTAGAGGATGGCCCTGCGGTAGATATCTTCCCGGTCGGCTTCCATACCCCGCCTCCTGGTTCTATCGATAGCTTGTTCTATCTGTAGAAACGGCGGCCTCCCAGGGTTATTCCAGCCCGGCCCGGGCTGTGCGCAGCCGGTCGAGCACCCGCTCCCGGCCGATGAGCGCCATGGAGTCGAACACCGGCGCCCCGACCGTCGAGCCCAGCACGGCGACGTAGAAGGGGACGAATGCCTTGCGGGGCTTGAGCTCCAACTCGGTCTGCACGCCCCGGAGGGCCGCTTCGATGCCCTCCCGGTCCCACGCCGGCAGGGCCTCCAGCGCGCCGATGGCGCCGTCCAGCAATGCCGGCACGAAGGGCTCCGCCAACCCCTTGGCGGCCGCCGCCGGATCGATCTCGACGTCCCGGAAGATGCCGGCCACCAGGGGGGCGGCGGCATCGAGGCGCTCGATGCGGGTCTGTACCAGGGGCACCACGGCGGCGATGAGCGCCGCCTCCCCGGGGGTGGGCGTCTCCCCCACCAGGCCCGCCCGGGCCAGGAAGGGGGCCAGCCGGGCAGCGAGGTCGGCCGGGTCCAGGGCCCGGACGTACTCGCCGTTCATCCAGGTCAGCTTGTCGAGGTCGAAGCGGGCGGGCGAGGCGACGACGTCGTCGATGCGGAACTGCTCGACGATGGCCTCCCGGGCCAGGATGGTGCTGCCGTCCCGGGGGCTCCACCCCAGCAGGGCCAGGTAGTTCACCATCGCCTCGGGCAGGAAGCCGTGCTCCCGGTACCAGCCGATGGAGACCTCCCCGTGGCGCTTGGAGAGGGGCTGGCCATCGCCCCCGTGGATCAGCGGCAGGTGGCCGAAGGCGGGCAAGGGGTTGCCCAGGGCGGTGTGCAGGAGGATCTGGCGGGGGGTGGAGGGCTGCAGGTCCAGTCCGCGGATCACGTGCGTCATCCCCATGAGGCCGTCGTCCACCGGTGCTGCCAGGTTGTAGAGCGGGAAGCCGTCCTTGCGCACGAGCACGAAGTCGTCGATCTGGGCGTGCTCCACGGTGACGTCGCCCGTCACCAGGTCGTGGAACGAGGTCGACCCCTCGTCGGGCACGTGGAAGCGCAGGACGAACGTCCGGCCCTCGGCCTCGAAGGCGGCCTTCTCGTCGTCGGTCAGCCGGAAGCAGCGCCCGTCGTAGCCCGGCCGCCGGCCGGCCGCCTTGGCCTCCGCCCGCCGGGTCGCCAGCTCTTCCTCGGTGCAGTAGCAGCGGTACGCCCGGCCCGCCTCCTCCAGGCGCTCTGCCGCCTCCCGGTAGTTCGCCAGGCGCTCCGACTGGCGGTACGGGGCGAACGGCCCGCCCACCTCCGGCCCTTCGTCCCAGGTGAGGCCCAGCCAGCGCAGGTCCTCCAGCACCGCCCGGTAGGACGCCTCGTCCACCCGGCTGCGGTCGGTGTCCTCCACCCGCAGCACCAGCACGCCCCCGTTGTGGTGGGCGAACAGCCAGTTGAAGAGGGCGGTGCGGGCGTTGCCCACGTGGATCGACCCGCTGGGGGCGGGGGCGAAGCGGACGCGGACGGACGGGATGCTTTCAGGCATGGGGCCGCCAGACTACCCGCCGCTACCGGGAGGGCGGCGCCACTCCCCCGGGGAAGGCCTGCGCCCCGTCCCGCACGCCGGCGGCCAGGGTCCCGATGCCGTCGATCTCCACCTCCACCCGGTCCCCCGCCCGCAGCGGCCCGATGCCGGCCGGGGTGCCGGTGAGGATGACGTCGCCCGGCAGGAGGGTGATGTACGAGGTGACGAAGGCAATGAGCTGGCCGACGGTGAAGATGAGCGACGAGGTCCGGGCGTCCTGGCGGACCTCCCCGTTGACCCAGGTGCGCAGGCGCAGGTCGCCCGGGTCGACATCGGCGTCGATCCACGGCCCCAGCGGCGCCGAGGTGTCGAAGCCCTTGGCCCGGCCCCACTGGTCGTCCTCGCCCTGCAGGTCCCGGGCGGTGGCGTCGATGCCGCACGTGCAGCCCAGGACCACCTCCCGCCAGCGGTGCTCGTCCACCGCCCGGGCCACCGCGCCGATCACCACCGCCAGCTCGCCCTCGTAGTCCAGCTGCCGGCAGGCCGGGGGCCGGACGATGGCGTCGCCGGGGCCGATGACGGCGGTGGAGGGTTTGAAGAAGCACAGCGGCACGTCCGGCAGGGGGTCGCCCAGCTCCAGGGCGTGCTCCCGGTAGTTGAGCCCGATCCCCACGATCTTCGAGGGCAGGCAGGGGGCCAGGAGCCGGACGTCGCCCAGGGGGTGGACCACCCCGGTGCGCTCGTGGGGCAGGAACGGTGTGGTCGAGATCTCCTCGACGCCGTCGTCGCCGACGATGCCGTAGCTGATGCCCGGTCTTGATCCAGAGCTGGTTGGATCCGGCCGCAGGAACCGGGCGAACCTAACCGACGTACTCGTTCCAGACGCTGTAGCGGTCCATGTCCCCCTTGACCGCCGACCAGAAGACCTCCGAGAGCTTGCGGGTGATCGGGCCCGGGTCGCCCAGCTCCCGGTCATCCACCGAGCGGATCGGCACCAGCTCGGCGGCGGTCCCGGTGAGGAAGGCCTCGTCGGCGGTGTACAGGTCGGTCCGGGCCAGGTGGTCCTCGGCGATGGGCACGGACAGGTCGGCGGCGATGGTGCGGATGGAGTCCCGCGTGATCCCGGCCAGCGGGCAGTCGGACAGCGGCGGGGTGACCAGGGTGCCGTCCCGCACGATGAACACGTTCTCGCCGCTGGCATCGGCGACGTAGCCCTCCTTGTTCAGCATGATGGCCTCGTCGTAGCCCGCCTTGATGGCCTCCACCTTGGCCAGGCTGGAGTTGATGTACTGGCCGGTGGCCTTGGCGGCCGGGGGCAGCACGTTGTGGTCGTAGCGCCGCCAGGACGAGACCTTCATGCGCACGCCCCGGGTGAAGCCCTCCTCGCCCAGGTAGGCGCCCCAGGGCCACACGGCGATCGACACGTTGACCGAGCAGCCGATGTAGTTGAGCCCCATCTCGCCGTAGCCCCGGAAGACCAGGGGGCGGATGTAGCAGGTGGTCAGCTCGTTGGAGCGGATGGTGTCCTTGACCGCCTCCACCAGCTCCTCGGGCCGGAAGGGCACATCGATGTTGTGGATCTTGGAGGACTTGTAGAGCCGCTCGATGTGGTCGGTCAGCCGGAAGACGGCCGAGCCCCGCTTGGTTTCATAGGCACGGATGCCCTCGAATACGCCGGAGCCGTAGTGGAGCGAGTGGGTGAGCACGTGCACCTTGGCCTCGTCCCACGGCACGAGGGTGCCGTCCATCCAGATGAACTTCGCGGGGGTGATCGGCATCTGCTCCTCCTCGACGTCGCCCGGCGGCCACCGGGCGGGACCCTTCGTCCCTGATTGTAGTCCGAGATGCCCGCCCGGACGAGGGGCAAGTTTACGGCCGGTAACCGGGACGGTGCTCGCCAGATGGGGTCGGTCTCGGCGCTTCTTGTGACGCTGAACCACCACAGAGGTGGCTCATGCTGACAAGAAACTCGGGAGCGCGTGACGGCGAGCCGGAGGGGCTACCCGCCGAAATCGATGAAGCGGATCTCGCTCGCCTCGGCTGCCTCGGCGATGCGGGGTGCCACCTCCGCCGGGATCGGGGAGTCGACGGTCAGGCCCATCAGGGCCACGCCGCCGATGGTGTCCCGGGACACCTTGATGCTGGCGATGTTGACGCCCGCTTCGCCCAGCACGGTGCCCACACGGCCGATGACGCCCGGCCGGTCGGCGTAGCGCAGCACGCACAGGTAGCGCTCGGGCGCCAGGTCGATCGGGTAGTCGTAGACCTGGACGATGTGCTCCTCGTCGTGCTTGCCGAACAGCGTCCCGGCCACGGTCACGTCGCCCGCCGCCGACGCCGCGGTCACGGTCACCAGGTTGACGTAGTCGGAGCTCTGCGAGGACTTCACCTCCTGGACCTCGATCCCCCGGTCCTGGGCCAGCGGCATGGCATTGACATAGGTCACCGGCTCGTGCACGACGGTGGTGAAGAACCCCTTCAGCCCGGCCAGGGTCAGGATGCGGCAGTCGTGCTCGGTGATCGCACCGCGGTACTCGAAGCGGATCGTCGTCACTCCGGAGGCGGCCAGGCCTGCCAGCAGCCGGCCCAGCCGGTCGGCCAGCGGCAGCCCGCGGCGGATGACTTCGGCCAGCTCGCCGCCGGCAGCGATGTTGACCGCGTACGGGGCCAGGTCGCCCCGCAGGGCCAGGAGGATCTGCTCGGCGATGGCGGTGCCCGCCCGGGTCTGGGCCTCCTCGGTGGAGGCGCCCAGGTGGGGGGTCACGACCGCCGACGCCACCCCGAACAAGGCATGCTCGCCGGGCGGCTCCTTCTCGTACACGTCCACCGCCGCACCCGCGATCCGCCCGGAGGACAGCGCCGCCACCAGGGCGGCCTCATCCACGATCCCGCCCCGGGCGACGTTGATCACCATGGCGGTGGGCTTCATGAGCTCGAACTCGGGCGTCCCGATGATGGCCTTGGTCTCGGCGGTCTTGGGCAGGTGCACGGTGAGGAAGTCGGCCTCCTGGCACACCTCGGCCACGCTGCCCGCCAGGGTGATGCCCAGCTCGGCGGCCCGCTGAGGGGCCACGTAGGGGTCGTAGCCGAGGAGGCGCATGCCGAAGCCGGCAGCCCGCTGGGCGACCAGCGTGCCGATGCGCCCCAGCCCGAGAATCCCGAGGGTCTTGCCCTCCAGCTCCACCCCGGTGAACTTCGAGCGCTCCCACTTCCCTGCCCGCAGCGACGCATCGGCCGCCGGGATGTGGCGGGCGAGCGCCAGCAGCAGCGCGAGGGTGTGCTCCGCCGCCGACAGGACGTTGGAGGTGGGGGCGTTGACCACCAGGATGCCCAGCTTGGTGGCGGCGGGGACATCGATGTTGTCCAGCCCGACGCCGGCCCGCCCCACGACCTTCAGGCGGCTGCCGGCCTCGAGGAGCTCCTGGTCCACCTTGGTGGCGGAGCGCACGATGAGGGCGTCGTAGTCACCGATCGCCGCCAGGAGCTCCTCCCGGCTGAGGGCGCGGTCATCGACCTCGACTTCCGTCCGCAGCTTCTCCAGGCCCTCCTCGGAGAGCGATTCCGAGACGAGGACCCGCATCATGGCTGGAGGAGCACCTCCTGGGCCCCGGCCACCCCGGCGCCCAGCTTCAGCGGGTACCCGAGCTCCGACAGCACGACCTCCAGCGCCCCGAAGAAGCGCAGCACGTCGAGGGGCTCCACCCAACCGAGGTGGCCGATGCGGAAGATCTTGCCCTTGAGCGGCCCCTGGCCCGGCCCGGTGACGATGCCGAAGCGGGAGCGCAGCTTGGCCACGATCGCCTCATCGCTGAGGCCGTCGGGCACCTTGACCGCGGTGACGATGAGCGAGCGCTCGAGCGACTCGCCGAACAGCGGCAGCTCGAGGCCCCGCACGCCCGCCTTCACCATGCGGGCCACCAGGCGGTGGCGGTCGAAGATGTTCTCCAGACCGACGTCGCGCGCCATCTTGATGGCGGCGTTCAGGCCCTGCAGGACCGAGATCGCCGGCGTCCAGGGGCTTTCGGCATCCTTGCGGTCGGCGGCGGCCTTGTAGGCGGTCCAGTCGAAGTAGAAGCGGGGGGCGTTGGAGTTGCGGTGCGCCTCCCAGGCCCGCTCCGAGACGATGTTGAAGGCGATGCCCGGAGTGGCCCCCAGCGCCTTCTGGGACCCGCCGACGCAGACGTCGATGCCCCAGGCGTCGGTCTCCAGCTCGATGGCCCCGACACTGGAGATGGCATCGACGACCATGAGCCGGTCCCGGGCCCGCACGACTTCGCACACCGGCTCGATGTCGTTGCAGACACCGGTGGAGGTCTCCGAGTGCTGGATGAAGACCGCTTTGATGTCCGGGTCGGCGTCCAGTGCCTTGGCGACATCCTCGGCCCGGGCGACCTGACCCCAGTTGTAGCCGATGAAGGTGACGTCGAGGCCGAAGCGCTCGCAGATGGTCTTGTAGCGCTCACCGAAGTAGCCGACCGACACCACCAGCACCTTGTCGCCGGCGGAGACGATGTTGGCGACCGAACCCTCCATCCCCCCGGTACCCGAGGAGCTGAAGACGGCGATGTCGCCTGTGGCCGCCGCCTGCCACTTGAGGCCGGCCATCACCTCGGACAGCAGGGCGCCGTAGCCCGGCCCCCGGTGGTAGACGAGTGGCTCCGACTGGGCGATCAGGACCTCCGGTGGCACCGGAGTGGGCCCAGGCGTCATCAAAATCTCAGGACGGTTCGACATGTGGTTCTCCTTCCGGTGCCCTGCGCTCGGGCACGTAGCGCGGTCCCCTGCGACGACCCGATGTGGGGAGGGCACCAACGCGCAGGCGCCCCCCGGGGCTGTCACCTCGAGTGTAGTCGAGGGTCACAAATCCGGGAGGCGCCCGTCCGAATCACACGGATGACCGCGCAGGAGAAGAACCTAGAAGTTCGGGATCTCCGTCGTCGCCGTGACGGCCAGCCGGTCCACCAGCTCCTGGATCTGGGGGCCGGAGAAGCGCCGGTGCCCCCCCAGGGTCCGGACGTACGGCAGCTTGCCTTCCGTGGCCCAGCGGGCAACGGTCTTGGGCGAGACGTGCAGCAGCCGGGCGACGTCACCGGCCCTCAGGTATTCGTCCCGCACCACTGTTCCCCGTGCGGCCCTCATGCTGCCCCCCGCGAAAAGCAGTTAGCCACCATGGCTGAACACCCCCCGTTCCTACAGGTTCCAGGCTTTCTGGAACCACCGAATTAACTTGTCGAATGCTAACGCAACGGCCGTGTCACTAAAAACTCCGTGGACCGGCCCGATTGGATGTTTCGAGCGTTAAACGGAACATAAGGGAGGTAATTGATGCCCGGCTCGGCCGATATCTGAAGAGAACCTAAGCTTCATGAGGGTAATTTCAGGCTGCGGAGGTTTACCTAGCCCGTCGCGTCGGTTCCTAGATTCATTACCGGCGAACCTAGGGCGAGAGCATTTCCCGCAAGAGCGCTTGGACCACGCTGGGATTCGCCTGTCCCTTCGTCACTTTCATAACCTGCCCAACCAGGAAGCCGAGGGGCTTGTGGTCGCCGGTGCGCACCCGCCCGGCCACCTCGGCATTGGCCTCCAGCACCTGGGTGACCACCGCCGCCAGCTCGTCGCGCCCGGAGACCTGGCGCAGGCCCTTCTCCTCCACGATCGTGGCCGGGTCCGCGCCGGTGGCCACCATGGCGCTCAACACTTCTTTGCCCTGGGCGCCCGAGATCGTCCCGGCGGCCACCAGGTCCACCAGTGCGGCCAGATGGACGGGTGTGACCGCGGTCTGCTCGATGCCTTCGCTGCGTTCCGCCAGGCGCCCGAGCAGGTCGTTGGCCAGCCAGTTGGCCACCGTCTTGGCCTCGGCGGCCGATGCCGCCCGCACCGCCTCCTCGAAGAAGCCCGCCAGCGGCCGGCTCCCGACCAGGACCCCGGCGTCGTACTCCGGCAGCCCGTAGTCGGCCACGAACCGGCTCCGCCGGGCGGCGGGGAGCTCCGGGATCTGGCCCTCGATGTCGGCGAGCCACTGCTCGCCCGGCTCGATGGCCACCAGGTCGGGCTCGGGGAAGTAGCGGTAGTCGAAGGCGTGCTCCTTGGTACGCAAGGGCCGCGTGACCCCCACCCGCTCGTCCCAGTGCCGGGTGGACTGATCGATGGTGCCGCCGGCGGACAGTACCTCCCGCTGGCGCACCTCCTCGTAGGCGAGGGCCCGGTGCAGCGAGCGCAGCGAATTGAGGTTCTTCACCTCCACCTTGGCGCCCCGCTCCCCCGGCGGCGCCACCGAGATGTTGGCGTCGAAGCGCATCGACCCCTCCTCCATCCGGATGTCGGAGACGTCCAGGCACTCGATGATCGCCCGCAGCTCGGTGGCGAAGGCACGGGCCTGGTCGGCCGAGGTCATGTCGGGCTCGCTCACAATCTCCACCAGCGGCGTGCCCGCCCGGTTGAAGTCCTCCAGCGAGTGGTCGGCGCCGTGGATGCGGCCCCCGCCGCCCACGTGCAGGCTCTTGCCGGTGTCCTCCTCCAGGTGGACCCGGGTGATGCCGATCCGGGCTCCGCCGACGTCGATGGAGCCGCCCAGGCACAGGGGAATGTCGTACTGCGAGATCTGGTAGTTCTTCGGCATGTCGGGATAGAAGTAGTTCTTCCGGTGGAAGATCGAGTGCCGGGCGATGCTGGAACCCAGCGCCATCCCGATCTTGGCGGCGTTGGCCACCGCCTGGCCGTTCGGCACCGGCAGCGCTCCGGGGTGGCCGAGGCAGACATGGCACACCCGGGTGTTGGGGTCGCCGCCGAAGGCCACCGGGCACCCGCAGAACATCTTGGTCCTGGTCGCCAGCTCGACGTGGATCTCGAGGCCGATGGTGGTCAGGAGCTCGTTCATCCGGCGACCCACCCGGGAGGCTCGGCCTTGAACCCCAGCTCCTGCTCCAGGGCGTACGCCGCCCGCAGCACCCGCACCTCGTCCAGCGCCTGGCCCATAACTTGCAACCCCACCGGCAGGCCGTCCTCTGCGGCCAGCCCGCACGGGATCGAGATGGCGCACGCCCCCGCCAGTGACGTCGGCACCGTGCACACGTCGGACAGGTACATCGTCAGCGGGTCCTGGGTGCGCTCGCCAAAGCCGAAGGCGGTGGTGGGCGACGTCGGCGACACCAGCAGGTCGAAGGACCCGTAAGCCCGGGCGAAGTCGTTGATGATCAAGGTGCGCACCTTCTGGGCCTTGCCGTAGTAGGCGTCGTAGTAGCCCGCCGACAGGGAGTAGGTGCCCAGCATGATGCGCCGCTTGACCTCGGCCCCGAAGCCGGCCGCCCGGGTGCGGCTGTTCATGGTCGTGACGTCGTCCCCGTCCACCCGCACCCCGTAGCGCACGCCGTCGAAGCGGGCCAGGTTGGCCGACGCCTCGGCCGGGGCGATGAGGTAGTAGGCGTCGATCCCGTAGGCGAAGGTGGGCAGCGACACCTCCCCCACTTCGGCCCCCAGCTTCTCCAGCAACCCGATGCACTCCTCGACCCGGGCCCGGACCCCGTCCTGCAGCCCGGCGGCCATCAGCTCGGTGGGGATCCCGATGCGCATCCCTCGCACGCCGGCGTCGATCCCCTCGGCGAAGTCGGGGACCGGGGTAGGCAGCGAGGTGGCGTCGCGGGGGTCGTGGCCGGCGATGACCCCGAGGAGCAGCGCGGCGTCCCGCACGCACCGGGTGAACGGCCCGGCCTGGTCCAGCGACGAGGCGAACGCGATCAGGCCCGACCGGGAGACCAGCCCGTAGGTGGGCTTCAGCCCCACCACCCCGCACAGCGAGGCGGGCTGGCGGATGCTCCCGCCGGTGTCGGTGCCGATCGACCACACCGCCTCACCCGCCGCCACCGCCGCCGCACTGCCCCCCGATGACCCCCCCGGCACCTTGGCGGTGTCCCACGGGTTGCGGGTGGGGCCGAACGCCGAGTTTTCGGTGGACGACCCCATGGCGAACTCGTCGAGGTTGGTCTTGCCGATCACCGGCAGGCCGGCCCCGGCGATGCGGGTGGCGACGGTGGCCGAGTAGGGCGGCACGTAGTTGGCCAGCAACGCTGACCCCGCCGTGGTGCGTACGCCCTGGGTGCAGATGATGTCCTTGATGGCGATGGGCACCCCGGCCAGCGGGCCGGGATCCTCGCCGCCCGCTCGGCGAGCGTCCACCTCGGCGGCGGTCCCGAGGGCGTCCTCGGACGTGCGGGTCAGGTAGGCGCCGATGCCCGCCTCCACCGCTTCGACCCGCTCCAGCACCGACGTGGTGACCTCGGTGGCGCTGACCTCCCCAGCCTGGAGCAGCCCCGCCAGCTCGGTGGCCGTCCGGGCCCAGAGCGGGGCGCTCACGCCTCCCCCTCCGCCGGCTCCTCCTCGAGGATCCGGGGCACCCGGAAGTGGCCGTCCTCGGCCGCCGGGGCGTTGGCCAGCGCCGCCTCGTGCGAGAGGCAGGGGGCGGGGAAGTTGGGCTCGTCGGGCCGGAAGACGTTGCGCAACGGCAGCGGGTGCGACGTCGGCTCGACGCCCTCGGTGTCCAACGACGTCACCCGGGCGGCGTGCTCCAGGATGCGGCCGAGCTGGTCGCCGAAGAGGGCGATCTCGTCCTCGGTGAGCGCCAGGCGGGCGAGGCGGGCGACGTGCTCGACGTCGGCTCGGCTGATTCCCATAGTCGAGGGATTGTACGGGGAGCCGCCCCGGGCGGGGGCATACCGGAACCGGGCGCCAAACCCGTCGGATGCGGCCCGATGCCGTTTCGATCGGTGGACGTTACCCGGCCACCCACCCGGCCCGCCACCCCTTGTCCGGCCCCGCGCTACGCTGGGAGTTGTGACGTTGACGTCCTTCCCTGGCGCTCTGCACCCGGCTCCGCTGCCCCCACCGGTCCGGCCCCAGGGACCCGCCCCGCGATGATCCTGGCCCTGTGCGCCGGGCGGTCGGCGCCCCCCGAACTGCGTGCCCGGCTCGCCTACGACGAGCCCACCCAGCGAGCCCTGTTGCAGGCCGAGCGGCCCGGGGTCGGCGAGTTGGCCATCCTGTGCACCTGCCACCGCACCGAGGCCTACCTCACCTCGGCGGGGGCGGAGTCCGAGGCGATCCACGGCCTGGCGGCCATCCTGCCCGGCCTGCTGCCCACCGACCAGAACGACCTCCAGATCCTCGAGGGCCTGGAGGCCATCGAGCACCTGTTCCGGGTGTCGTGCGGGCTGGACTCCCAGGTGCTGGGCGAGCCGCAGGTGCTCGGCCAGGTCCGGCGGGCCTTCGTCCTGGCCAAGGAGGTTGGCTCCACCGGGCCGGCCCTCTCCAACATCTTCGGCCGGGCGATGCGCCTCGGGAAGCGGGTGCGGTCCGAGACCGAACTGGGCCGGGCGGGCCACAGCATCGGCTCGATCGCCGCCCACCACGTCCAGGAGCGGCTCGGCAGCCTGGAGGGCCGCAGCGGTGCCATCGTGGGTGCCGGTGAGGCCGCCGAGGACGCCGCCCTGCGCCTGCACGCCCTCGGTGCCCGCCTCGCCGTGGTCAGCCGCCAGAAGGGCTCCGCCGCACGGCTGGCCGAAACCATCGACGGCACCCCCTTCGCCCTCACCGAGCTGGCCGAGGTGATGGGCAAGAGCGACTTCGCCGTGGTGGCGGTCTCCGGGGGCATCGTGGTGCGGCCCCGGCACATCCCGGAACGCCAGGCCGATGACCGATTCCTGATCCTCGACCTCTCGGTCCCCCGGGCGGTCGATGTCGACGGGCGCACCGATGTCGAGCTGCGCAGCCTTGAGGAGATCCCCGGCCCGCGCAACCCCGAGGTGGCCGGAGGCCAGGAGGCGGCCGAGGCCTTGCTCGCCGCCGAGATGGCGCAGATGGAGCGCTGGCTCGAGACCCGGGCATCCGGGCCCGCCATCCAGCGTCTGCGGAGCCAGGCGGAGGCAGTCGTCGCCGACGAGGTGGCCCGCGCAGCCGCCGGCCTCGATGCCGAGGACCCCGCCCGGGCCCGGCTGGCGACCCTCGGCACCCGGATCGCCAACAAGCTCCTGCACGGCCCGACCGCGGCGCTGCGGGATTCGGACAGCGAGACCCGGACGGCGATCATGCGCCTGTTCGGGCTCGACTGAGCCCGACCTCGCCCGTCCGGACGGCCATGCGCATAGGCACCCGGGGCAGCCAGCTCGCCCGGGTCCAGACCGGCTGGGTCCTGGACCGGCTCGCCGCCGCCCATCCCGATGCGGCCTGGGACCTGCAGACCATCGCCACCACCGGCGACCGGAACCACGAGGCCCCGCTGGGCACCGGCGTCTTCGTCAAGGAGATCCAGCAGGCCCTGCTCGACGGCCGGATCGACCTGGCGGTGCACTCTTTGAAGGACCTGCCGACGGACCCCACCCCGGGCCTGGTCGTGGCCGCGGTCCCCACCCGGGCCGACCCCCGGGACGCGCTGGTGGGCTCCACCCTCGGCGCGCTGGCCGCCGGGAGCCGGGTGGGCACCGGAAGCCCCCGGCGGGAGGCGCAGCTCCGCCGGCTGCGCCCCGACCTCGATGTCGTGGCGATCCGCGGCAACGTCCCCACCCGGGTCGAGAAGGCCCGCCGGGGCGAGGTGCATGCGGTGCTGCTAGCCGCTGCCGGCCTTGCGCGCCTGGGCATCGAGCCGGACGAGGTGCTGGCCGCCACCGACATCCTGCCCGCCCCCGGTCAGGGCGCCCTCGCCCTGGAATGCCGGGACGACGACGCCGCCCTGCACGCCCTGCTCCGGGCGCTCGACGAGCCGGCGACCCGCTCGGCCGTGACCGCCGAGCGCACGGTGCTGCGGGCGCTGGGCGGCGGCTGCCTCCTGCCAGTGGCCACCTACGGCCAGATCGCCGACGGCGTGCTGGTGGTGGAGGCGGCCGTGACCTCGGCCGACGGCCGGCTGCAGGCCCGGGCCCGGGCCGCCGGCGACCCCGGGCGCCCCGACGCGGTGGGGGGCGAGGTGGCCCGGCAGCTCATCGACCTGGGCGCCCTCGATCTCCTGGAAGGGCTGCGCCCGTGACCGGCCGGCTGGCGGGGCGGCGGGTCCTGGTCCTGCGCCCCAAAGCCCAGGCGGCCGAACTGGCCAACCTCCTGGCCTGGGAGGGTGCCGAGCCCGTCCTCGCCCCGGCGATCCGCATCCTGCCGCCCGACGACTTCGGCCCCATCGAAGCGGCGCTCGGCCGGGGCCAGGCGTGGACGCTGTTCACCTCGGTCAACGGGGTGGAGGCCCTGCGGGGCCGGCTCCGGCCCGGCCGGCTGGGCCAGGTGGCTGCCGTGGGCCCGGCCACCGCCGCCGCCCTCACCAGCGAGGGCATCCATACCGCGTTCATCCCCAGCGCCTACACCACCGTCGCCCTCGCTGAGGAGCTCCCCGGGCCGCCCTCGGCCACCTGCCTGGTGCGGGCCGACATCGCCGCCGGCGATCTGGAGGCCATCCTGCGCCGCCGGGGCTTCTCGGTGGAGCGGGTGGACGCCTACCGCACCGAGTCCGAGGATCCGGCCCCCATCCGGGAGGCCCTCGCCGGCCTCCTCGATGCCGTCGCCCTCACCAGCGCATCGATCACCCGGGCCTTTGCCCAAGCCGCCGACGGGCACCCGATGCCACCGCTGGTCTCCATCGGCCCCGCCACCAGCGCCGCCGCCCGGGACGCCGGGCTGGATGTCGCCGCCGAAGCCCGGCCGCACACCATGACCGGCCTGGTCGAGGCCCTGGTGGCCGCCCTCCGGGGAACAATGGATCGATGAACCATCCCCCTTCGCCGTCTGGCGCTCCGCGGTCGTGGTCGAGCCCACGGCTCCGCCGTCTGCGCTCCACCCCCGCCCTCAGGCGCCTGGTGGCGGAGACCCGGCTTACCCCGGACCGGTTCGTGCTGCCCCTGTTCGTCGCCGACGGGCTCACCGAGGAGGAGCCGCTCGCCTCCCTCCCCGGGCACCACCGGTGGCCCAGCGAGCGGGTGGGCATCCTGGCCAAGGAGGCGGAGAGCCTCGGCATCCCGGGGGTGCTGATCTTCGGGATCCCAGCCCGCAAGGACGAGAGGGGATCGCAGGCCTTCGCCGCCGACGGGCCCGCCCAGCGGGCGATCCGGGAGGTCAAGGCGGCGGCGCCCGGCCTGGTGGTCTTCGCCGACACCTGCCTGTGCGAGTACACCAGCCATGGCCACTGCGGCATCCTCGAGGGGGACACGGTGGCCAACGACCCGAGTGTCGAGGTTCTGGCCGAGACCGCGGTGTCCCAGGCCGAGGCGGGGGCCGACTTCGTCTCCCCCTCCGACATGATGGACGGCCGGGTGGGCGCCATCCGGCAGGCCCTCGACGGCGCCGGCCACCCGGGCACCGGCGTCATGGCGTACTCGGCCAAGTTCGCCTCGGCGCTCTACGGCCCGTTCCGGGACGTCGCCGAGTGCGCCCCGACCTTCGGCGACCGGCGCGCCTACCAGATCGACCCGCCCGACGCCCGCCAGGGGCTCGCCAGCATCCGGCGGGACCTGGCCGAGGGAGCCGACATCGTCATGGTGAAGCCGGCGCTGGCCTACCTGGATGTCATCCGGGCCGCCCGGCGGCGGGTGGACGCCCCGCTGGCCGCCTACAACGTGAGCGGCGAGTACGCCATGGTCAAGGCCGCCGCCGAGCGGGGCTGGATGGACGGCGAGCGGGCGGCGCTGGAGATCCTCACCGCCATCGTGCGGGCGGGAGCCGACTTCGTCCTCACCTACCACGCCCTGGAGGCCGCCCGGTGGCTGGGCTGAGCCGCTCCGAGGCGCTCTTCGCCCGGGGCCAGGCGGTCATGCCGGGCGGCGTCTCGTCGCCGGTCCGGGCCTACCGGGCCGTGGGTGGCACCCCACCTTTCCTCACCCGGGGGGCGGGGCCGCGGGTGACCGACGCCGACGGCAACGAGTACCTGGATCTGGTCGCCTCGTGGGGCCCGTTGATCCTGGGCCACGCCCACCCGGCAGTGGTGGAGGCGGTGGCGTCGGCTGCTGCCCGGGGGACGTCGTTCGGCGCCCCCACCGAGGGAGAGGTCGAGCTGGCGGAGCTGATCTGTTCCGCCCTCCCGGCGGTCGAGATGGTGCGCTTCGTGTCCTCCGGTACCGAGGCCACCATGAGCGCGCTCCGCCTTGCCCGGGCGGCCACGGGCCGCAGCGTGGTCCTCAAGTTCGCCGGTTGCTACCACGGCCATGTCGACTCCCTCCTGGTCGCCGCCGGGTCGGGCGTGCTGACGCTGGGCTTGCCCGACTCGCCCGGGGTCACCGAGGGCACCCGGGCCACCACTGCGGTGGCGCCCTACAACGACCTTGGCGCCCTCGCCGGCGCGTTCGCCGAGGTCGGCGACGACCTCGCCGCGGTGATCGTCGAGCCCATCGCGGGCAACATGGGGGTCGTCCCCCCGGCCGCCGGGTTCCTCGAGGAGGTCCGCCGCCGGTGCGACCGCTGCGGCGCCCTGCTGATCTTCGACGAGGTGATCACCGGGTTCCGGGTGGGCTGGTCGGGCGCCCAGGGGATGTTCGGTGTGCGGCCCGACCTGACCACGCTTGGCAAGGTCATCGGCGGCGGGCTGCCCATCGGCGCCTACGGGGGCCGCCGGGATCTGATGGCGATGATCGCCCCCGAGGGGCCGGTCTACCAGGCCGGCACCCTGGCCGGGAACCCGGTGTCGGTAGCCGCCGGGTTGGCGACCCTCCGCCAGCTCAGCCAGCCGGGCACCTACGAGCGCCTGGACGCCCTGGGTGCGCAGCTGGCCGACGGCCTCGCCGGCGCCGCGAAGGGGGTAGGGGTGGCGCTGGCCGTGCAGCGGGTGGGCTCGATGCTCACCCCGTTCTTCACGCACACCGACATCACCAACCTGGATGACGCCCGGCGGGCCGACACCGCCGCCTACGCCCGCTGGTTCCACGCCCTGTTGGATGCCGGAATCATGCTGCCCCCCAGCCAGCTGGAGGCGGCATTCGTCTCCCTGGCGCACAGCCCGGGCGATGTCGCCCAGATCGTCGAGGGGGCCCGACTGGGCCTGGAGAAGACCCTGGAAAGGAACCGACCATGACCAAGCACACCGAGCCCACGGCACCCGAGCGCACCGAGCGCAAGATGATGCGCTATGCCTTCTACCAGGTGGACCCTGCCTGGCGGCTCCTGCCCGCCGAGGACCGGGCAATGCACAAGAAGGAACTGGCTGCGGTCCTGGAGGCCGACGCCGCCACCACCGGTGTCGAGGTGCACCCGTACTCCACCGTGGGCCTGCGGGCGGACAGCGACATCGCCCTGTGGGCGATCGCCCGCACTCCCGGCCCGGTGCAGGACCTCCAGGCGCGGATCAACGCCACCGAGTTGGGCAGGCACCTGCGCACCACCTACAGCTACCTGGCCATGACCCGGCCCAGCCAGTACCTGGGCGGCCACCGCCACGAGGGCCAAGAGGACCAGATGCCCGCCGGTCCGGTGGGGTCGACCTACCTGTTCGTCTACCCGATGGTCAAGCTGCGGGCCTGGTACCGGCTGACCTTCGAGGAGCGCCGCCGCATCATGGGCCAGCACTTCAAGGTGGGCCACAAGTACCCGGGCGTGAAGATCCATACCGGCTACAGCTTCGGCATTGACGACCAGGAGTTCGTCGTCGCCTTCGAGGGCGAGTCCCCCACCGAGTTCCTGGAGCTGGTCGAGGAGCTGCGCGGCTCGGAGTCCTCCGCCTATACCGAGCGGGACATCCCGATCTTCACCTGCGTCAAGCTGCCCATCGCCGCCATCCTGGATCAGCTCGACGGCGCGAGGTAGTAGCCCCGGGCTCCGGCGCGCCCGCAGGCCCGCCCCCCAACCAATCACGAGGGCGGGCCTGCTGTGGCGTGGATGGCGGCCGGAACCTACAGCGTGCCGACTGTCCC
Organism: Actinomycetota bacterium; assembly: GCA_035765775.1. Lineage (NCBI taxonomy): Bacteria > Bacillati > Actinomycetota > Actinomycetota bacterium. Next base: position 20,043 of record DASTWV010000039.1, read on the forward strand.
GCAGACCGACACCGTGTGGCTGGACGACGGGACACCGACCGGCAACGGCCCGATCGGGATGCTCTTGGAGCCGATCACCTGGCCGTTGTAGTTCGTGATGTCGAAGGAGATGACCCCGTCCAGGACCCCACTGATGCCCGGCGAGGTGATGGTGACGGCGAGGTCAACGTTGGCGGTACAGCCCGGCTGCGTGCCGAAGCTCACTATGGGAAGCAGCGCTATGGTCGCCGCGTCCAGCGACAGACCAATGTGGACATTAGCCACTCCGTTAACCGGCACGCAGTTGGTGTCGACGCACACATTGACACCGCCGATGGGGCCCGGGATGGTCAGGTTCACCAGCGGGATGGATGCCGCCTGGGCGCTGCCTGCAAAGAGTACGACACCAGCCGTAATCGTGGTTGCAACGAGTGCTAGTCGGGAGAAAATGCCGCGCTTCATCGTTAGCCCTTTCGTGGGTATGGAGTGTGGTTGCCATGAACTGCTCGGGGCGTTGCCCGTACCGCCCTATCAGGCCCGCCCGCGACCACCTCCTCCAGAGGACACGGCCGCGCGGCAGCACCTGCAGCGAGATCCCGCCTACCGCGCGTCCAGAGCGCCACCGTAAGGACGGACCACCAACCCTGAATAAACTTTCAGAATTAGCTGTTATCCGCCACAGTATCGCCCAGCCATTGCCCCCCGGCAGGCGCTTTTGTATCAACCTCGGCTATGTCCCGTCAAGTCGCGCGTGGGCGGTGTTCACGGAATGGTCATGGAGGAACCCATCAAAGGCTCACAAGTTTCCACGAATCCGACTCTTTGACACAGTTACCGGCGGGAAATTATGAAGAACCTTTTATTCCGGATATGAATAACCTTTCAGCATTCAATTGTCGGATGGCCTTAGACCGTGGGCGTGTTCCAGTCCGCCCCGTCGTGGCGGTGGGGATCGGCGTCGGTGTGCAGCTCGTCGGGGTCCCCGGGCATGGTGAAGTGCTCCTCATCCTCGGCCAGATGGTCCACGACCTCCTCCTCGGAGGGGGTTGGCGTCCCTGGTGTCGGGTCCGTGCGGCGCTCAGCCATGTGGGTCTCCTTTTCTCAGAGGTGGTCCTCCCCCCGCAGGTACCTACCCGGGGATGGGAAGGATGAGGTCATGACCCCGAGCCCGTGGCCCTCCCGTGGTTCCCGCACCCGGCTGGAGGCGGAGGAGCTGGGCCGGGCCCTCGCCGCCGCCCTCCCGCCGGGCACCGTGCACTTCACCGCGGCCGACCGGGCCCTGTTCGCCCACGACGCCTCGAACTTCCGCCAGGTCCCCATCGGCGTGGTGTACCCGCGCACGGCCGACGACATCGTTGCCACGCATGCCGTCTGCCGCGAGCACCGCGCTCCCGTGCTGCCCCGGGGGTGCGGCACCAGCCTGGCCGGCCAGGCGACCAACGAGGCCGTGGTGATCGACTGCTCCCGGTACATGACCCGGGTGCTGGGGGTGGATCCCCGGGGCCGCACCGCCCGGGCGGAACCGGGAGCGATCAACCATCACGTCACCCGGGCGGCCTCCCCTTACGGTCTGCGTTTCGGCCCCGATCCGGCCACCAACAAGTACTGCACCATCGGCGGCAACATCGGCAACAACGCCTGCGGCGTGCACTCCCTGCAGGCCCGGTTCGTGGGCGACGGCAGCCGCACCTCGGACAACGTCGCCCGCCTGGAGGTACTCACCTATGACGGGGTCCGGCTGCGGGTCGGCCCCACCAGCGAGGAGGAGCTGGACGCCGCCGCCGCCGGCGGCGGGCGCCCCGGGGAGATCTACGCCGGGCTCAAGGCGCTCCGGCAGCGCTATGGCCCCCTGATCCGGGCACGGTTCCCGGGCCTCCCCCGCCGGGTGTCGGGCTACAACCTCGACGACCTGCTCCCCGAGCGCGGCTGCAACCTCGCCGCCGCCCTGACCGGCACCGAAGGGACCTGCGTGACCGTGCTGGAGGCGGAGCTCAAACTCATCCCGGACGTCGCGCACCGCAGCCTGCTGGTGGTGGGCTACGGGGGTATCACCGAGGTCGCCCGCCACCTGGGGGCGATCCTGGATGCCCGGCCGATCGGCTGCGAGTGCTTCGACAACCGCGTGGTGCGGGGATCCCCCGGCCTGCCGCCCGGATCGGCGTGGGTGCTGGTGGAGCTGGGCGGCGACACTCAGGCGGAGGCAGACGCCCAGGCGGGTGCCCTCGCCCGCCGGCTGGGCGCCGACCGCCACCCTCCGGAGGGCGCGATGTGCGCCAGCCCGGACCAAGCCCGGGAGGTGTGGGCCGTCCGGGAGGCCGGCCTGGCCCGGGCCGCATTCCCCCCCGGCCAGCCCGACGGGTGGCCGGGATGGGAGGACGCCGCGGTGCCCCCCGAGCGGGTGGGCGACTACCTCGCCGACTTCCTGGCCCTCGAGGAGCGCCACGGGCTCCAGGGCGCGCTCTACGGTCATCTGGGCGACGGGTGCATCCACACCCGGATCTCTTTCGACCTCGCCACGCCGGGCGGCGTCGCCACCTACCGGGCGTTCCTCGAGGAGGCCGCCGACCTGGTGTGCTCCTACGGCGGGTCGCTGTCGGGCGAGCACGGTGACGGCCAGCAGCGGGCGGAACTCCTCGGCCGCATGTTCGGCGAGGAGCTGGTGGCCGCCTTCCGGGAGTTCAAGACCATCTGGGACCCCGACGGGGGGATGAACCCGGGCAAGGTGGTGGATCCGTACCCGCTCGACTCCCACCTGCGCCTGGCGGGCGGACCGCCCAAGGTTGCCCTGCCCCTGCACTTCGCCTACCCCGACGACGGCGGGAGCTTCGCCCACGCCACCCTGCGCTGCGTCGGGGTCGGGCGGTGCCGCCAGCCCGAGGGTGCCGACGTCATCTGCCCCAGTTACCGGGCGACCGGCGACGAGCAGCATTCCACGCGCGGCCGAGCCCGGCTCCTGCACGAGATGCTGCGCGGCGAGGTGGTGACCGGCGGGTGGCGCAGCCCCGAGGTCAAGGAGGCGCTGGACCTCTGCCTGGCGTGCAAGGGATGCACCAGCGACTGCCCGGTGCAGGTCGACATGCCCACCTACAAGGCCGAGTTCCTCTCGCACTTCTGGCAGGGACGCCTGCGGCCCCGGCATGCCTACGCCTTCGGGCACATCGATCTGCTGGCCCGGGCAGCCTCCCGGGCCCCCCGGGCGGCCAACCGCCTGGCTCGGGCGCCCGGGCTGCGCCGGGCCCTCCAGGCCGTCGCCGGCATCACCCCGCAGCGGGCTCTGCCCGAGTTCTCGGGCGTGCCCTGGCAACGCTGGTTCGCCGCCCGGCCGGTGGTCAACCCCCACGGCCCCCGGGTGGTGCTGTGGCCCGATACCTTCACCAACTACTTCGCCGCCGAGGTCGGCATCGCCGCGGTGGAGGCCCTGGAGGCAGCCGGCTGGCGGGTCATCGTCCCGCCTGGACCGGTGTGCTGCGGCCGGCCGCTGTACGACTACGGCTTCCTCGACTTGGCCCGGCGCTACCTGCACCGCTGCCTGGACGCCGTCCGGGACGAGCTGGACCGGGGGACACCGGTCGTCGGGCTGGAACCGAGCTGCGTGGCCACCTTCCGCCACGAGCTGCCCCGCATGCTGCCGGGCGTGCCCGACGCCGCCCTGCTCGCCGAGCGGGCGCAGCACTTTGCCGGGTTCCTGGAGGACCATGGCGTCGCCCTGCCGACCGCCGGGGGCGACGCGCTGCTGTGGGGGCACTGCCACCAGCGGGCGACCGGCGGCCTCGGCGCCGACCAGCGCCTGCTCGAGGCGATGGGCTTCTCGGTCCAGCCGGTCACCGGGGGGTGCTGCGGGCTCGCCGGCTCCTGGGGGTACGAGGCGGGCCACTACGACCTCTCGATCGCATGCGGCGAGCAGGCCCTCCTGCCCGCCGTCCGCCAGGCGCCGCCCGGTACGGTCGTGGTGGCCGACGGGTTCTCGTGCCGGAGCCAGATCGCCCAGGCGGTCCCCGGCCGGCAGGCGATGCACCTGGCGCAGGTGATCGCCCACGCGGGACGCCGGTAGGCGTGTTGGACGCAACCACGGGAAAGGCCGCGGGCCTCCTACATTCCCGGCTACGATTCGCGGGCATGCAGGAACTCGTCGAGGGCGCGCTCCAGGCCGCGCTGGATGCCGGAGCCACCTACGCCGACGTGCGGGGCCAGGAGATCGACATCGAGGACCTCTCGGTGCGCAACGGCATCCTGGAGACCGCCGACCGCTCGCTCTCGGCCGGGGTGGGCATCCGGGTGCTGGTGGACGGCGCCTGGGGCTTCGCCGCCACCCATGACCTGAGGCCCGGCGAGGCGGTCCGGGCGGCCCGGCTGGCAGTGGGCGTCGGGCGGGCATCGGCCACGGTCAAGCGCCACAACGTCGTGCTGGTCCCCGCCGAACCCCAGCGGGGCGCATACGCCACGCCGATCGCCGAGGATCCCTTCGGGGTGTCCCTGGCCGAGAAGGTGGACCTGCTGATCGCCGCGTCGCTCGCGATGCGGATCGACCCCCGGATCACCTCGGCGGAGGCCAGCCTGGCGCTGCGCCGGGAGCAGACCGTCTTCGCCTCCAGCGAGGGATCGCTGCTCCACCAGGCCATCGTCCAGACCGGGTGCGGCATCTCGGCTACCGCCGCCGACGAGCACGACACCCAGCGCCGCTCCTACCCCGGCGCCCACGGTGGCCAGCACGCGTGCGCTGGGTACGAGCTGGTACGGGGCCTGGCGCTGGTCGAGCATGCCCCGGGCGTCGCCGAGGAAGCCCTCGCCCTGCTGGCCGCGCCGCCGTGCCCCGAGGGCGTCACCACGGTGGTCATCGACGGTTCGCAGGTGGCGCTCCAGGTGCACGAGTCGGTGGGCCACCCGACGGAGCTCGATCGGGTGCTGGGCACCGAGGCGGCCTACGCCGGCACCTCCTTCCTGTCCCCGCCCGACCTCGGCCGCCTGGTGTACGGCTCGCCGCTGGTCAACATCGTCTCGGACGGCACCTCCCCGGGTGGGCTGGGCACCGTCGGCTGGGACGACGAGGGCGTGGTCCCCTCGCCCACCCACCTGATCCGTGACGGGCTGCTGGTGGGCTTCCAGACCTCCCGGGAGACGGCGGCGGCCATCGGCGAGGAGCGCTCCAACGGCACCATGCGGGCCGACGGCTGGATCAGCTACCCGTTGATCCGCATGACCAACGTCAACCTGCTGCCCGGCGAAGGGTCGCTCGAGGAGCTGCTCGCCGGTGTCGAGGACGGGCTGTACCTGCACACCAACCGCTCCTGGTCGATCGACGACATGCGCAAGAACTTCCAGTTCGGCTGCGAGATCGCCTGGGAGATCAAGGGCGGCAAGCTGGGGCGCATCGTGAAGAACCCCATGTACCAGGGCATCACCCCGGAGTTCTGGGGGAGCTGCGACGGCATCGCCGGGCCGGCCGAGTGGCGCATCTGGGGCGTGCCCAACTGCGGCAAGGGCCAGCCCGGGCAGACCGCCCGGGTGGCGCACGGTGCCGCCCCCGCCCGGTTCCGCAACGTGGCCGTGAGGCCGGGCGGGTGACGCCCCGCGGCATCGGGGACGACCGCGCCCTCGGCCTCGTCGAGGCCGCGCTGCGGGTCGACGGCGCCGACGAGGTGGAGGCCACGCTGGTGTCAGAGGTCGGCGGCCTGACCCGCTTCGCCGACTCGGTGATCCACCAGCACACCGAGCGGGCCGACGCCCAGCTGAAGGTGCGGGTGGTCACCAGCCGGCGTTCGGCTACCGTGAGCACCAACCAACTGACCCCCGAATCGATCCGCGACGCGGGCCGCCGGGCCCTCGAGATGGCCTCCCTCTCCCCACCCGACGCCGCATACCCGGGCCTGCCTTCGGACGGCGGCGCCCCGCTGCCGGACGCCGACGAGGTGGCGTCCCGCTACGACGGCGAGACCGCCGAGGCCACCCCGCGCTGGCGGGGCGAACGGGTGCGGGAGGTGGTGGATGCTGCAGGCGGCCGCCCCGCAGCCGGCTTCTTCTCCACCCAGGCCAATGAGTGCGCCCTCGCCAACACCAACGGCATCCGGCGCTACGGGCGCCTCACGGTGGCCGCCTTCACCGGGATGGTGCGCTCGGACGACGGCAGCGCCCACCACGAGGAGGCCGCCCCCCGGGCATCGGCCATCCCGGTCGGTGAGGTCGCCGAACGCCTGGCTGCGGATGCCGACCGCGCCCGGGGCGCCACGGACATCGACCCAGGCACCTATCCGGTGGTGCTCCTGCCCCTGGCGGTGGCCGAGATGGTCCAGTACCTGGCGTACGTGGGCTTCGGCGCCCGGGACGTGCTGAACGAGGAGTCGTTCCTGGTGGACTGGGCGGGCCGGCCGTGCGCCGCCCCGGTGGTGACCATTGCCGACGACGTCGGCGACCCTGCCAGCCTCGGCCCGGCCTTCGACTGGGAGGGCGTGTGGCGCCAGCGGGTGGCGGTGATCGATGGCGGCGTCGCCACGGGCCCGGTCTACGACACCCGCACCGCGGCCGAGGCGGGCACCGTGACCACCGGCCACTCGACCGGCTCCCGGGAGTACGGGCCGTTCCCGGCCAACCTGGTGGTGGGGGCGGGCGACTCCGCCGTCGAGGAGCTGATCGGCGGGATCGACCGGGGCCTGCTGGTGCCCCGCTTCTGGTACGTGAACGTAGTGAACGCCCGGGAGACGGTCCTGACCGGCATGACCCGGGACGGGCTCTTCCGCATCGAGGACGGCAAGGTGGCGGGCCCGGTCCACAACCTGCGCTTCACCCAGAACGTGCTCGAGGCACTCCGGGCATGCTCCGGGGTCGGGCGGGAGACGCTGGTGCAGTCGTCGGGGTGGGACTCGGTCGTGGCGCCGGCGCTGCGCCTAGACCGTTTCACCTTCACGAGCGGCACCAGCCACTGACGCCGCCGGCCGGGGGGCGATCCGGGAGGCGATCCCCCGCCAGATGAGCAGGAACACGCCGTTGGTGATGAGAGCCACGGCGAGGAACGTCCAGAACTGGCGCCCGTCCGGGCTGCCCACCCACCACTTCCGCACGATGATGCCGGCCGTGACGCCCAGCAGCCAGTTGATCCCCACCCGGATGGGGCCGCCGCTCGTGTAGGTCTCGGTGATGAAGGACACGAGGAACCAGCACAGCGTCAGCGGGATGAAGTTGCGGGCGAAGTGGCCGACGGTGAAGCCGTCGTTGTGGGAGAAGAGCCCCACGGTGGTGAAGACGGCGAACACTGCGGTGTCGCCGGCGGCGAGGAGGGCCGTGCGATTCATTTCCTCCACGGTACCGCGAACTCGGGGCCGGGCTGTCATACCTCCTCGCTAATCTTTTGTGCATGAGTGGGCATGATAATCCTGCACAGGGCGGCACAAATATCAGGGAGCAGGCCGTAAGGCGGCTGGCGGCGGCGCAACATCAGGTTCTGTCTCGCCGGCAGGTCTCCGCGCTCGGCTTCACGCGGGGGACAATCGGCTACCGGCTCGAGAGCGGCGCCTGGGAGCGCGTGCACCCCAACGTATACCGGATCGGGGGCTCCACGGCGTGCTGGGAGCAGAGGCTGATGGCTGCGCAGCTCTGGGGCGGGCCGGGCACCGTCATCTCGCACGAGCCGGCCGGGGCGCTCTTCGGCTTGGACGGCGTGCCCACCGGCGGGGTGGCGATCACCTCCCGGCGCGGCGAAGCGCCCGAGGGCGTGAAGCTCCACCGGAGCAGCTCGCTCCAGCCCTGGGAGTACGGCCCCCTCGACCCGTCGCCGGACCCGCTCAGCAACCCCTGGGAGCCGACGCTCGCCGAATCGTTGCGGGTGACGGGGGTCGTGCGCACGCTGATGGCCTGGGCAGCGTGCTGAGGCCGGCCGCACTGGAGGCCGCCGTCGAGGACGCCCTGCGGCGGGAGGAGGACCGCTTCGCCCTGGTGGCACGCCGGCTCGGGCAGGCGGACCTGCGGGGCCGGGGCGGGGCGCATGCCCTCGCCCAGCTCGTCAACGGGCGGGACCCGGCCCAGGCGGCGGCCGAGAGCACGCCCGAGGTCCTCCTGGAGCGCCTCATGATCGCCGCCGGGCTGCCCCCGCCGGTGCGCCAGTTCACCCTGGCCCGGGACGGCAGGACCTACCGGGTGGATCTCAGCTACCCGGAGCTGAA